>NZ_JBEYWQ010000005.1:0-8273 GCF_040644495.1 Microbispora sp. NPDC046973
CGCTTCGCGGATGACCTGGTTCTCCGCGCTCAGGGCGACGAGATCGTGAAAAGCGGCGTCGCGTAGCCCGAAGGCGCCATAGGCCATGAGCCCGTCGCCCCCTCCAGCTCCGCCATCTCCTCCAGCAGTCGTCGCAGACCGGCCACCTGCTTGGAGGATGCGCGTTCGGCGGATCTGCGCGCCGCTGCCGGCTCAAGGAGCAAGCAGGCGGACCTCAAGCATGTCCTCGAATCGCTGACGGGTGATCTGGGGGAGTGCGATAGCCGGCATGGGGCACACGCACGACCAGGCCCTCGGCCTCTATGCGGTTCAGAGCGTCTCGGATCGGCGTCTGCGAGACCCCCAGCTCTCGCGCCAGGACGTCGATCGTGACGCGGGAGCCAGGCTCGATGCGTAGCGACATCAGGAGGACTTCCCAAAACCACTACACCTCGTCGGCAAGCCGGCCGCGAGATCTTCCCGGCGGCGTTCCGCCCGTCATGGCCTCACGGCCCCGCGATCGTCGCTTCGTCGTCCATCGTGACGTCCCTTCTAGCGTCTTCGCGAACCTGTTGACATCGGTCGCAACGCTGCTGCATGCTGACGACTACTCGGATCGTATAGGAAAGGCGACGGATGCTAGCCATCCTGCACCATCGCGGAACCGCCCGCCAGCACCCTACTTCGACCACCTAAAGCTCCCCTGAGCATGCTCGACGTCCTGCTCGGTTCGCCACCGGGCCGCACAAGGACCGAAGGACTTCTCGACTGACTGAAGACCCAGCACGTCGCGGCGTACTCGTGACGCCGGTCTGCGGGGCGGCGCCCGCGACAGCCCGGCAATTCGACCAAGGGTCACCGTCATCTTCGTCCCCTCCGATCGCGGACGCATCCGTTCTCCGCGTCGCGGAACGCGTTCTTTCATTTCATTCGGCCAGCTCATCACGACCTCGCGATCGGCCTCGTTGATCGCCCCTGCCGGCGCAACCGCCGTCGGCCTGGACCTGGTGTTCGAATGCCGCCTGCAGGGCGTCGACCCGACGCCACGCGTCTAACAGCGGAAACTCTTACACCACTCCGTGGACGTAACCCGATGAAGACACCGTTCGCGATGTCATTCACCGCTTCAACGAGATCGGGCTGGCCTGTCTGGACCCTCGGTGGGCGGGAGGCCGTCCCCGCCTGCTCAGTGACGACGAGGAAGCCTTCGTCGTCCAGACGGCCACCACGCGACCGACCCGGCTCGGGCAGCCGTTCACCCGTTGGTCCATCCGGAAACGCGCCGCCTACCTGCAGACTCTTGCTGGCCGGGCCCTCCGGATCGGCCGGGAGGCATTACGTGCTCTGCTGGCCCGGCATGGGGTCACCTTCCAGCGCACCACGACCTGGAAGGACTTCCCTGACCCCGACGTCGACGCCAAGCTGGACCGCATCGAGTACGCCCTCACCCAGCTGCCGGAGCGGACCTTCGCCTTCGGTGAGTTCGGCCCGTTGGGCATCCGCCCTGCCCACGGGTCCGGGTGGGCCAAGCAGGGCCGGCCGGACCGGCTGCCGGTCACCTACCACCGCACCCACGGGATCACCTACTTCCACGGCTGCTACTCCGTCGGCGACGACCTGCTGTGGGGCATGGTCCGGCGCCGCAAGGGCATCGACCACACCTGGGCCGCGCTGCGCTCCATCCGGGCCGCCCGCCCCGACGGCGGACCCATCTACGTCATCGTGGACAACCTGTCGGCGCACAAGAACTGGCGCATTCTGGCCTGGGCGAACAAGAACAAGGTCGAGTTGTGTTTCCACCCCGACCTACGCCTCCTGGGCCAATCCGATCGAGGCGCACTTCGGACCCTTGAGGCAGTTCACCATCGCCAACTCCGACCATGCCAACCACACCGTCCAGGCCCGGGCTTTGCACGCCTACCTGCGCTGGCGCAACGCCAACGCCCGCCACCCCGACGTCCTGGCCGCGCAACGTCGCGAACGCGCCCGCGTTCGCAGCGAGAAAGGCATCGGTGATCGTTTTCGGTCACAGCACTAGCTGCAGTGCTTTGGCGGGGGCCGGGGTCCGGCAGCGTCAAACTCGATCCGTTGCAGATCCTGAGCAGAGCCGCGGCTTGACCTGTGGAGTTGATCGACTAGCGATAAGGAAGGTTATTGGTAGGGGCCGCGCCGGACGCGTCCGCGTGCCCGTCCGGTGGGATGACCATTTTTGCCATCGCAATTTGCCGTTCGTCTGGTGGCTGTCTGAACGCGTTAGAGATGTGCGGCATGACCTCCCTTGAGAGAAGAACGCTCCTTCGAGCGGGCATCGCGCTCGGTGGCGGCCTCGCCATGTCACCGGTGCTGGGCCCCCTGCCGGCGCGCGCCACGGCGTCCGCGCCCGCGTACATCGTCTCCGGCCGGCCAGAGCTCAGCCACGGCGTGCAGAGCGGCGATGCGACGGTGGACTCGGCGGTCGTCTGGGGCCGCGCGGATCGGCCGGGGCGGCTCGTCGTCGAATACGGCACCCATCCGGACCTGCGGAACACGGAGACCGTCTGGGGACCCTGGCTCACTCCGGACACTGATCTGACCGGACGGGTGCGCCTGCGTGGACTGCCCGCGGGCCGGCGGATCTATTACCGCGTGCGAGTCGAGAACGAGCGCGGAGCGGCCGGCAAGGCCGTCAGCGGGTCGCTGGTCACCGCGCCGCGGCAGAACCAGCGCGCCGATGTGCGATTCGTCTGGTCCGGGGACATCGTCGGCCAGGGCTGGGGGATCAACCCGGACATCGGCGGTATGACCATCTTCGAGGAGATGCGACGCCTGCGCCCGGACTTCTTCCTGTGCAGCGGTGACACCGTCTACTCTGACGGCCCGCTCACCGAGACCGTGACGCTGCCGGACGGCCGGGTCTGGCGCAATGTCATGACGCCGGAGAAGTCCAAGGTCGCCGAGACGCTTGCCGAGTACCGCGGGCAGTTTGCGTACAACCTGCTCGACGCGAACTATCGTGCGCTTGCCGCCGAGGTGGCGCAGATCAACCAGTGGGACGACCACGAGGTTCGCAACAACTGGTACCCCGGCCAGATCCTCGACGACGCCCGTTACACGGAGAAGAACGTCGACGTGCTCGCCACCCACGCCCGGCAGGCGTTCCACGAGTGGGTGCCGATCGGCGACGACAGGGTCTACCGCACGCTGTCCTACGGCCGCCACCTGGACGTCTTCGTTCTGGACATGCGCACCTACAAGGACCCCAACGACGACAACCGCTACGCCGACCCGCGCCGCGGCCTGCTCGGCGACCAGCAGCGGCGCTGGCTGATCGACGGCCTGAGCAGGAGCCGCGCGACCTGGAAGGTCATCGCGGCCGACCTGCCGCTCGGCCTCGTGGTCCCCGACGGGGCCACGGCACAGGAGGGCGTAGCCCAGGGCGACGCAGGCGCGCCGCTCGGGCGCGAGCTGGAGTTCGCCGAGGTGCTGCGCACGGCTCAGCAGCGTGGCGTGCGCGGCATCGTATTCGTCACCGCCGATGTGCACTACACCGCCGCGCACCACTACGACCCTGCACGCGCGGCCTTCAAGGACTTCGACCCGTTCTGGGAATTCGTCTCCGGTCCGCTCAATGCTGGCGCGTTCGGGCCCAACGTGCTCGACGGCACGTTTGGCCCCCGCGCCGAGTTCATGCACGCTCCGCCGCGGGCGAACGCCTCCCCGATTGAGGGCTTCCAGCACTTCGGCGAGATCGAGATCGACGGCCCGAGCGGCGACCTGACGGTACGCCTGCGCGATGCCCGTTCCACGGTGCTGTGGAGCACGAGACTGCGCCCCGAGCGCTGACCGATAAAGCGCGGCGCCGACTCGTCCGCTGACCGAACCCGAGTAGGCCCGGAGGGCCTGGACGAGGGCCGCCCCGGCACCGGCCGAGGCGGCCCTCGCACACGCTCCGCAGGCTCCAAGTGCCCGGCGCGCCGCCGGGTAGGGTGACCGGCCCAGTAACGTGGCAGGACGTCCCCAACCGCGACGGCTTCTAGTGCCGCATCAGAGAACCTTTGCCCCGTAGTGCCGTGACGCGCCGTTCGGATGCTGGGCCGTGCGGCGCGGTGTCGCCAGGCTGCCCGGGTGGCAGAACGGGTACGCGTCCGCGAGATCGATGACGACGAGGGCCGGCGCCTGCTGCGGATTGTCGCAGAGGCACCGGGTCGGTGGTGACCTGGCGGCGGGCCCAGATGGTGCTGCTGTCCGCGCAGGGCATGCCGGTTGGGAAGATCGCCGAGGTGACGTTCACCAGCGCGGACCGGGTCCGAAACACGTGCTCCACAACTTCAACGTCGATGGCTTCGAGGCGCTCTACCCGAAGTACATGGGCGGGCGGCCCAGGACGTTCACGCTGCCCGAGCGGCGCGAGATCAAGAAGATCGCCAAGTCCAAGCCGGCCGAGCACGGCCTGCCGTTCTCGACCTGGAGCCTGGCCAAGCTGGCCGACTTCCTGGTCGCCGAGGGGGTGGTCGACGACATCAGCCAGGAGGGCCTGCGGGTCCTGCTCCGAGAGGAGGGCGTGTCGTTCCAACGCATAAAGACCTGGAAGACCTCCCGCGACCCGGACTACGCCACGAAGAAGGCCCGCGTCGAGCACCTCTACGCGATCGCCGACGGCGAGGTCACGCCAGAGGAGGGTGAGCCTGAAGTCGTCTTATGCCTGGACGAGTTCGGCCCGCTTAACCTCCAGCCCCACCCTGGGCGGCAGTGGGCCGAGCGCGGTGGGCGGCACAAGGACCCCGGCCGGGAACCGAGGCCCCGCCGACGGGCGACCTACACCCGCCCGCACGGGGTCAGACACCTGTTCGCCGCCGACGAACGCCTCCGCGAGGTCGTGGCCAAGGCCAATGTCGCCTGCCCGGGCTGATCCTAACTACTGTGTCACCGGCCGCATCGATCCCCACTTCGTTCGCCGCTCATCAGGGCAGGCGGGCGTGTTCGGCTCGGGTGGCAGCGATCCGCTCACGCGCGAGCGTACGGGCCCGCTTGGTGTCGTCGCCGGTGAGTCGGGCGAGGATCGTTGCGAGCGGCCTGATCTGGCCCCCGCCGCCCCAGTGACCCTCGGGGATCTCGGTGGGGAATACCCAGATCCGGCTGGCGTCACGCGGCCAGGCGCCGTTCTCCGCGTCGAGGATCGCCTCGGTGACCTCGGCGATGACGCTCGCACGCTTCTGCTCGTCGAGCTGGCCCTCGGGGACGGACGGGACGACCTTGTAGCGAGGTGCGTCCGCGGGTTCTCCGCCGACGTAGATGCCGGCCGGTCGGTGTAGCCAGAGCCAGGAGACGGAACGGCTCACCGGGTCGGCGGGGTCGAATCCCTCGTTGCGGACGAGGATCTCGGTGATGCGGTTCAGCAGGGCCGCCTCGGCGTCCGGCTGGAGCGCGCCGTCGGGAATGTACACGTCGAGCATGGGCATGGTCGATCTCCTTTGTGAGTTTAGTTCTTCAACTCAGGCCGGGAGTCTACGAGGGCTAAGTACAGCTTGTAAACCCAGATGGGTACACTCGTCCCATGGAGACGCGGCGAATCGACCCAGTGAACTGCTCGGTGGCGCGCGCCCTCTCGGTGGTGGGGGAGCGCTGGTCGCTGCTGATCGTTCGTGAAGCGCTGGACGGCGCGCGCCGGTTCGGAGAGTTCCACTCCCGCCTCGGGATCGCCAGAAATCTCCTGGCGACTCGGCTCGAGACCTTGGTGACCGCGGGAGTGATGCACCGCGTGCCCTATCAGGAGCCCGGGGATCGGCAGCGCTTCGCCTACGAGCTCACCGAGCAGGGCCGGGCGTTGCGGCCCACGCTCGTGGCGCTCCTGGAATGGGGCGACACGTACCTCGCCGACCCGCAGGGCCCGTCGGTCATCGTCCGGCACCGGCCCGTCGACGATGCGAGCTCCTGCGACGAGCCGGTCAAGGTCGTCCTCGAGTGCGCTGCGGGGCACAGCCACCTCGCCCCGGAAGACGTCTGCCGCACGCCCGGGCCGGGCGCGCGCTTCGTGGAGAGCTCCTGAGATCCCAGGATCGTACTGAGCAGCTCATATCGCGAGAAGCATGATCCAAGCAGTGGGGCCGACTCCTGGGCCATGGGGCAAACGTTGGATGCTGCGGCACTGGTTCTGGTCTCGATGATCACACCGAAGTCCGCCGATTCGAGGTCGGCCGGTACGGCATTCCGCTCGACTCTCACATCGATGCCACTCGAGCGCGAGGTGGACTGGTGATACCCCCACGAGGTGTCGCGGCGCCGCGTCGACGCGACCCGGGGACTACAGGCCGGTTGAGGTCCCACCCGGTCCTTGGAGCTGCGGAGCCACGCAGTCGAGCGAGCGTGCTCCATGGCCGGCCATGGCCTCGACCACACGCAATGGGCTCAATTCATCCCGGGACTTCCCTACCAGCAGACATGCCGACAAGAGATCGGCATCAGCCGCAGCGCATCCTGGCCCGATACGGGCGATGCGACTGAGCCGTCTTTGCGACGTCATCTCGTTTCACACTTCTGACGATTCGGCGGGTAGCAGCTGAGGGCGGCGATGGCGACGAAGGAGCCGCATTCGGAATAGGCCCCGGTCAGGGAGGGACAGGTTGTCCGTGATCGAGATCCAGGGACGGTTCGCTCAGGCCTCGTCTTCGTTCAGACCGGAGAAGCCTCTGCGACGGTCACGTCAATCGGCAATGACAATGTGCGGCCGGCGAAATGGTTGACGGCACCGAAAGATACCGCGACGCTGATGCTCTACGGACGAGCCCCGACGCGTCCGATGATTAGTCCAGTCGCTGCCGTCTCCGTCGGGTTCGCCCGATATGCGTTGGAGGTGAGGCTTGATGTCGGCGATCAAGCTCGTTCGTGACACCCCGAACGGAGCCGAGGCGGAAACAGTCATCGGGCCACGCAACGGCACGGTTCCGACGCGCGTCATGGTCAAGTACGAGGACACGGGGAACCCGTGGCACATCTGGGAGCAGCTCATCCCGCAGCATGCTTCGTGGTCGGAGGCATTCCAGTGGCACAAGGTGGACTTACGGGATCGCATGAGCAAAGCGAACATCCGCCTCGGCACCGGAGTCGACCCTTCGGTGGCGCCAGGCGACGGCCTGGACTTCGTTGACCGCGCTGGTTACTTCGACGCACCGCCGCTGCAGGTGGGAAACATCTACCGAGTATGGGGCACCCAAGACCCGGAATCTCCCCCTCCCGCCCCGCTCGGTGAGCCGGAGGGGACGATTATGGCGGTGGCTACACTACGCAACCGCGGGAAGCTCTTTAGAGGTGACGGCGGCGCTATACCGACTCCATTCGGCACCTATGTGGACGTCCGCCTGGATGGTGTGATCGATTCCGTTGTGGTGATCGCCGAGATCGGAGAAGGCCAACCGGCCACCCATCCTGACGGCTATCCGTATTTCCGCAGGCCCATCGGCAGGGGGTTGACGACAGCCCTTCATACCGGCACTTGGCACCTCTCCCTCACCTCGTCCGGAGAAGCGTGGCTAGACGGCCGAGCACTGCGGCCGGGAGCCACCTATACCGGCCTGGTCCGGGTGCTGAATACACATGGTGATTGGGATTACCGGACCGGCACCGTTACGCTGCTGCAGCGTCAAGTCGATGTCACTGTCGAGAGTGTAACGATCATCAATGACGGCGATCCGGGTGGTGCTTCGGATGGCTGGTTCGCCGCCGGTGTCTACCTAGGCCAGTGGGGGTCTCAGGAGTTTCAGATGATCCGTCGCTGGCAGTTCCCTCCCGGGGGGCTCGCCGAGCTTGATGACGGCGATGTCTTCGGTATCGGCGGGACGGTGCATCAGGTGGGTCCCCCGTGGGAATTCAGCACGGGACCGAGGGCGGTCGAGCCAGGCCGCCGGGCGTTCGGGGTTCGCGTTGAGGTGTTCGACAAGGACGGGATTTTTGAGCCGGACGAAACCGCGAGCGGCGTCTGGGAACTAGAGTACGCGGACGCTCCGCTGTTTCAGGAGACCGTCGACGGGCGGTTCTCTGCCACCACCGACGACAACACCCCTGGCTACGTAAAGGCTCGAGCAAGCGGGCGCTACTCGATCAGCCATCGCCCCCCACAGCTGCCTCCGCCAACCGGGCCATGGCAGAGTGTGGAACTATCAGCAGGCGAACTCACAAGTATAGCCGGCAACCGAATCGAGCTGGGCAGCTCCGCATGGGGGATCCCGGAGCGGCGTGCTGAGGCGTTCGCGCATTACGATGAAGCGCTGGCCATTCTTCGTACTCTTGTGGCCGCTGATCCCGCCAAATATGGTCCCGCA